>NZ_BAAGYK010000034.1:0-13020 GCF_054779355.1 Azotobacter armeniacus | reverse complement strand
AGAACAGGCCCAGATAGATCAGCACGCCGCCAAGCACGGCAACCAGCCAGAACACCAGGTAGCTGCGCTGGAGGTGGGCGATCAGATCCACCGGCTCCTTGTGGGTCTCCAGCAGGGTCGCCACCCGGGTTTGCAGGCAGTGCGGCCGATGGCCTCAACCCTGCGCCAATGCAGCCTCGCATGCCTGGGGTCAGACGGGTACCTGGCTCCAGCCAGTCGATGCCCTCGGTCATCCGCCCGCAGCACAGGCAATCGACCCGGCGCACGGCCGCGTCCAGATAACACGTGCTGATCGAACAGCGCGCGATCCTGGACACGGCTGTACGCGCCGTTCATGGATCAAGGGACAAGGTTGTTGGCAGCGGCCGCATCGAGCCCACTTCCCCACGATCCCGTGAGGAAGCGGTCGGGTGCGACACTGCCACTGCTGCGCTAGCGCGTCCAGCTCGAGCGCAGTGGCCGGACCTGCAGCGAGTCGAGCTCCGCGCTGCCCCCCTCGGAGAAGAGCTGCACGCCGTCGCTCGTCGCACGCGGGAAGATCTGGTCGGTAATGACGGTCTGCCCCTGATCACCGAAGACCTCCACCGACGACCAGTCGACGAGCACATGCAGCCGGATCTTGCCGTTGCGCGCGGCCACTGGCGCCCGGTACAGCCGGCTCTTGCCATTCGGCATGACCAAGGGCGCCCGATGGACGCCGGGGAAGTCGGCGCTGAAGCTGTCCTCGCCGGAGCGCGTACGGTCGACGTAGATCTCGCCGGCTTGGGCGTCATAGCCGATGACGGTTTCCTCGCCGTTGCCGCTACGGACCTTCAGCCCGACCCGCTTCGCGTCGCCGGGAAGCAGGTCGGCCTTGATCTCGAGCGCCTTGCCCTGTAGCGGGAGCTTGGTCGTGCCGGGTGAAATCTGCTGATGGCTGAATGTCTGCCAATCCGCTCCCAGCAGATCAAGTTCCCGCACGGGTTGCTGAACCAGCCGGGGGATGCCGTCGATGGTGCGCAAGGCAAACTCGCGCGGAACGCTCATTGCGCTGCGCCAGGGGCTCGTCGGCGTCGATTGGCCGTAGTTCCAGTTGCTCATCCAGCCGATCGCGATGCGGCGCGCGTCAGGCACGTTGTTGAAGGTGACCGCGGCGTAGAAGTCCTTGCCGTAATCCACCCAGCTGCTGCGCTGCAGGACCGACAGCGCCGGCTCTTCCGCAAACATGAAATGGTCGGCGAGGATATAGCCCGAGCTGCCCGTATTCTTGTCCGTAAGCTGGATCTGGGCGGTCTGGCCGATGAGATCCTGGACGTCCCATGCGGCCCAGTCCAGCGTACCGCTGTTGGAGCCCGTCGCTGACCGGACCACTTCGCCATCGACGAGCAGGTTGACCGTGGTCTCCGTCGAGCGCGGCAAGGCCGGCTCGTCGGAGAACATGAAGTGGTCTGCGTTGATGTGCCCCCAGCCGCCGGTGTTATTGTCGACGATCTCGATGCGCGCCGTCTTGCCCTTGAGCTCGGAGACGTCCCAGTGGGTCCAGTTGAGGGTCTCGCTGTCCTGACCGGTGGCCGTGCGTACCACTTCACCGTCGACGACCAGGTTGACCGCTGTCGGGGGATTGCTGGCACTGCCGGGATAAGGATGAGCGCCGCCCCCGACCAGAAAATTGATGTAGTCACTCATGATGGTGAAGCCGGGCGAGGTGATAGCGCCGGTCCCGATGTCATGGCCGATGAATGTGTTGACCAGTTGACGCCCCTCGTAGCCGCTGACGACTTGCTGGCCTTCGAGTGCGCCAGCCGCCGGCGCGCTGCCGGCGAATGTACCGGTAGCGGTCCAGCCGCTGCCGTAAGTGTTCCCCTCGAAGTCGGCGAATACCGAGCCGGCTGGTACCCCTTGATCCAAGGTCGCGGGATCGTGCGGATGGCTACCTCCGCCGACGAGGAAGTTGAGGTAGGGGTTTTTGACGGTAAACGGTGGCGATGTCAGCGTTCCCGTTCCCGAATCTCCGTCATGGTGGCTGTTGGCCAGGCCACCGCCGAGATACCCGGTCACCTCGCCTTGCGGCGGAATCGTGCCGGAGGCCGGGCCAGAGCCGAATGCGGTACCGGTCGTGGTCCACTCACCGTAGTCGCTGGCCTCCTCGAAGCCTTGGTAGAGCTCGCCGGTGGGCGGCGTATAGTCACCGAGGACGTTGTCTGCCCGGAAGGTCGTACCGTCGAAGTCGCCGACGAAGTACTGCATACCAGAGCCGCCCGCGATCCCACCGGGATTGAGGCTGACCAGGAGGACCCACTTGATATTGCTGGAATCGCCGTCGACGGGAAGAGGAAAGAGATCGGGACACTCCCAGGCACCACCAGTAGCGTTGGCGGGACCGAAGTCGCTCATGTGCGTCCAGTTCTTCAGATCGGGCGAGCTGTAGAGCTTGACCTTGTGTTCCAGCGCCGCGACCACGGCCATGACCCACTTCTGCTCCGGTGCGTACCAGAACACCTTCGGATCACGGAATTCCGCCGAGCCGATATCGAGCACGGGATTTTCAGCGTATCGGGTCCAGGTACGGCCGCGGTCGGTGCTGTACGCAAGCGACTGCGCTTGCGATCCCGGCCGCGCGCTGGTGTAGATGGCGACCATCGCCGGGTTGCGACGGCTCCCGAAACCGCTGGTGTTGTGCTTGTCGACCACCACGCTGCCGGAAAAAACCATTTCGTCGCCCTGCTCGGGAATGGCCACCGGCAGGTGTTCCCAATGCACCAGGTCAGAGCTGACGGCATGCCCCCAGGACATGTGCCCCCAGGTATCACCGAACGGGTTGTACTGGTAGAAGAGGTGATACTCGCCGTCGTAATAGACGAGCCCGTTCGGGTCGTTCATCCAGTTCTCGGTGGGGCTGAAGTGGAACTGGGGCCGGTAGGGCTCTTGATAGGCGGTATTGCCCGACGTCGCCGCCTCGGCGGCGCCCTGTATGGCGAAGCTGGCCGCCGAGGTTGCCAGCACAAGGGCCCGCATATCGAAGATCCGGCAGCATGAAGCGCTACGCACCATCAGACTTGCATGATTGTTATTATTCATTTGGAACTTTCCCTAGCTTGGATTGCTTTTAGGCGGCCAGGCATATACGAGCTTGCTTATGCACAAGCCTTTACAATAAAAGAGTGAAAATTCGACCTGCCTTCGTTATATCTATTGTTTTAAAATCACTTCAAGTTGAAGTTGCACAAGGGGAACTTTTATCAAGGCAGCGCCAGAAGTTCTGTCTCGTCGGATCATCAACCCTATATTCAGGCTTGTAACGGTGCAAGTGCTCGCTGAGCGAGGCCAGATGCCGGCTTTTCTCAAGCCGTGTGAGGGCCAGCCATCCTGGGTCGAATGGCATCGATTTTCTGCCAACGGACCGCGGCTGCTTGACTAGCAGAAATTCGTGTCCTCTGACCGAAATACTTGCCATTAGCCAGCCGTAACAGGTTAGAGAAGAGTTCTCCTAGGGCCTTCGCTGATAAGGGCATCGAGTCAGTACAATACGTTTTATCCATCATGACGAAACTCCGGGAAGTCATCATTTCCATTGACAATCGACTCATCGGTCAAAACCCGAAATACAGGCAATTGGGGCCTGTTTGATTTCAAGCCACCCCTAGAATGTCAGTAAAGGCACTTGTCGCCCCTGGCTCTGCCGTACTAAAGGC
This sequence comes from Azotobacter armeniacus, assembly GCF_054779355.1. Lineage (NCBI taxonomy): Bacteria > Pseudomonadati > Pseudomonadota > Gammaproteobacteria > Pseudomonadales > Pseudomonadaceae > Azotobacter > Azotobacter armeniacus. The sequence goes on along the minus strand of NZ_BAAGYK010000034.1, from coordinate 9,349 downwards.
CGAGCGCATAAAGGCGAAAGTTGACACCCACAGCCGATTCCTGCTCCAGAGGAGCGCTCACGAGCAGAGAATTCGGGGGGATCAAACAGAGCCCCCAAAATGCCAGTACGGCTATTGATACGGAACATGTCGCCGTCACACACCCGCGCCAGCGGGCCTCCTTTGGAAGGATGTTATTTTTAGAAAATCCATGTCCTGCAATCATAGGAGAAACGTTTCAGCAATGGCAATTCCCTGTTAAAAATTATTTTTTTCAAACAACATATAAAGAAGTTTCTAAGACTTATAGGGCAAGCCTGTACTGGCAAAATAATGTTATTACTGATCTAGAGAACATCATGACAAGGCGCCACTAATCACCAAGCTGATCGCTTGTCTGTAATGAGCCCTGCAGAGCCACCATGGGTGCAGAAAAATGACTTGCCAAACAGAATTCCAAAGACTAAGTTAGCGCTGTCTTGATAGTGCTGAGCCTGTCTCTGAGCGTGGCTTCATCCAGCCACCCAGCCATTTCGGACCGGTCCTAGCGGCAAGCGACAAAAACAACAAAATAATGGCGACAGACTTCGCTTTGCGATGAGCCTCAAGTTGCAAAGGTAGCGCTGTCCAAGCCGTCAAGGAAGTTAGCCTATGCTTCTATCCTGCACTATGTTGGTGAACACAAGGGTAACCGGTTGCGGCCAACCCTGTACTCATCAGGCGCTTCGCCTGCGCAGTGACGTCACTCTCAAGCATCAGAGTTTCCGCTTCCGTCCCCCCCGCACCGGCACTGCGATGCACTTGACGCAGGCGGCCGGCGACAGGGCTTCCTTTCGCAGCGCTTCGGCAAGTCCGCAAACAACACCCTCACTTATCGAGCAATGGCCACCCATACCGGGCCGGCAAGTCTCCCCGTGGTTGCGTATCGGGGAGGCGTTGCCAGCGCGCACGCCTCGGTGCCTCGAAGCGATGGCTCGAAGCTTCGACTGAGGCTCGCTGAACGATCCTCCCCCATCCAAAGCAACCGGCTCCCGCTCGGAGCGGCTGCAAGACGGCGATCTTCCAACGTTGTTATCCCAAAAAAAAAGGAAATGATATGCAGCCAATAAGGTTTCGCAAAACACTGCTGAGCGTCATGGTAAGCGCTGTGGGCCTCTGTCAAGCCGCGCAGGGTGCCGCCCCCGGTACTGGCGTGGAGGAGAGCGTGGCCCCGGGCGCGCCGGGGAAAGCACCGTTTTGGTCCTATTCGGGAAAAACCGGTATCGGCACCTCCTACGAGCAGTACAACAGCGATGGCCAATATGCCCGTTCGGCGGCCACCGGCCCCGTGTCGAAAGTCTGGTTTTCCCTGGCCCAGGGGATCGTCACCGAGACCATGTTCGGCTTGATTCATGAAGCTCAGCTCAGGGAGTTGCAACTGGTTATTCAAGGGCCGGACTTCGTGGACCTGGAAGCGAAGGACACCAACAGCGAAGTGCATTATCTGTCGGTCGACGGTGAGGGCCGCCCCAATTCGCTCGCCTACAAGATCATCAACCGCGACAAGGAAGGCCTGTACGAGATCGAGAAACACGTATTCACCGATCCGGACGCCAATTCCCTGATGATGCGGGTCATCTTCCGCAGCACCGATCCGGCCATCCAGGCATTCGTGCACGTCGATCCGACTGTCGGCAACAGCGGCAGCGGCGACACCGCCTTCGTCGACCAACAGGCGCTGTACGCCCAGGAAGGCGAGACGACGCTGGTGGTCAAGGCGAGCAGCCCCCTGGAGAACGCCACCGTCGGCTTTGCCGGAACCTCCGACGGCCTGACCGACTTGATGAAGGATGGCAAGCTCGACAACCAGTACACCACCACCGGATATCAGCCGGGCAACGTCACCCTGCTGGCACGCATTCCCCAGACGGGAACCGAGACTACTATCGATCTGGTCGTCGGGTTCGGGCAGAACCGCAAAGAAGCCGATAAAGCGGCGGATAAGACGCTCCGCCGTGGCTATGACAAGGTATTGGCCCATTACAACGGCGAGGGAAAGGCAATCGGCTGGCAGGATTATCTGGCCTCTCTGTCCGGTCTACCCGCCATGTACGCGCAGAGCACGGATAATGGCAAGCTGCTCAACGTCAGTGCCCTGGTGCTCAAGGCGCAGGAAGATAAAAGCAACGCCGGGGCGCTGATCGCCTCCCTGTCCAATCCCTGGGGCGATACGACTTCCGCCGAGCAGAGTAGTACTGGCTACAAGGCCGTCTGGCCACGTGACTTCTACCAGTGCGCGATGGCGCTGCTGGCGCTCGGCGACCGCCAGACGCCGAAGGTTGCCTTCGAATACCTGAAACAGGTTCAGGTCAGAGAAGACACCCCCGGCAACGAGGGCGCTACCGGATGGTTCCTGCAGAAAACCCATGTCGATGGCGAGCTCGAATGGATGTCGGTCCAGCTCGACCAGACCGCCATGCCCATCATGCTGGGCTGGAAACTGTGGCAGGCCGGGATACTGGACGACAAGCAGATCACAGACTGGTACCAGAACATGCTGAAGCCGGCGGCGGAATTCCTGGTCACGGGAGGTCAGATCAAACTCGGCTGGAACGATTGGAACATCACCCCACCGCTGACCCAGAATGAGCGCTGGGAAGAGCAATGGGGCTACTCGCCCTCGACCACGGCAGCGATCATCGCTGGCCTGGCAGCGGCCTCCGACATCGCCGAGCATGCGGGTGATACCAATGCGGCGCAGACTTTCCTGAACACCGCAAAAGGTTACTCCGACAAAGTGGAAGCGAGCATGTTTACCGTAAGGGGCGACCTGGGTGACGGGCGCTATTACCTGCGCATCACCCAGAACGATGACCCCAATGACGGCGGCACCCTGAGTTACAGCAACGGCTACGCCGGACTGCCGGAAAGCCAGATTCTCGACGCCGGTTTTCTGGAGCTGGTGCGTTACGGCGTTCGCCCCGCCACCGATCCCCACATCGTCGATTCGCTGGGAGAGCTCGACAGCCAAGTGCTGCCCGAGCACTTGAAGGTTAAATACACCTTCACCTACCCCGGAGTCGTAGGCGAATTCCCCGGCTGGCGTCGCTACGGCAACGATGGCTACGGCGAAAATCTAAACACCGGCGGTAACTGGATGACCTCTGAGCCGGGCTCAGACCGGGGCCGGGTCTGGCCGTTCTTTACCGGCGAGCGGGGTCATTACGAGCTGGCGCTCGCCAAGGCTCAGTTGTCGAAGGAGGGCGACGCATTGAGCGACGAGCAGCTGACGCAGCTCAAAAATACCTACGTCAAGAGCATGGAGCTGTTCGCCAATGAAGGCATGATGCTGCCGGAACAGGTCTGGGATGGCGTGGGTGACAACAGCGCTCATGGCTTCGTGAAGGGAGAAGGCACGAACTCCGCCACTCCCCTGGCCTGGACACATGCCGAATACGTCAAGTTGGTCCGCTCGCTGACCGACCAGGCGGTGTGGGACTACTACCCCATCGTCCCGGAAAAACTCGCGCAATGACCTGAGGGTACACACCGCGCCAGGCAAGCGCCGCAACGCTTGCCTGGCGTTTTAATATAGTCGGCAGCATGTGGCTATTTTCAGTAATCAAAACAGTACAGTAGCGAGAGCCAGCCTTATCTTGAAATGACTGGCTTTCTTCTCAAGGTACACAGCGATCCACCGATAGTACTTCAGCTTGCCGAACAGGCATTCGATAATGTGATGCTCCATCCGCGCCTCAAGCTGCACTTTACATCGACCAACGCATCATGGCTGAAAGCCGTGGAAGGCTGGTCTCACAATTGGAAAGACGAGCATTGGTAACCAAATCACTGGTTAATGACAGGCTCTAGCGCTGGGCTTACGTCAACAGAACCTGATACGCCCTCACCCGTGCGCTATATTTTTTTTGATGTCTTTAGCGGAATACTGAAAAAACAATCCTCGAAAAATCCACCTATTCGACCAGGCAACTCAATAGTAGTAGTCGCTCGGCCAGTGCCACATCGCGCGGAGCGGTTGCGAACGCTTGGAAGGGAGCGATACCGTGAGCAACCGGATCACCAGGCTTCTGCCCACCTTTCCCAGCTTCCCCCGCCGCCAACCGCCTCGTGTCCCGAACCGCCGCTTCCTCCCTGCGCTGGGCGCGATCCTCGCGCTGGGCATTGCAGCCGCCGCCCACACGCAGGCCGAACGCTCTGCGGTCCCGCTGTACGACAACCTCGGCGATCATCACTACAGCATCACGACCGCCGTACCCCTTGCGCAGCGCTATTTCGATCAAGGGTTGCGGCTCTATTACGCGTTCAACCATCAGGAGGCAACCCGTGCCTTCGAGGAGGCCGTTCGGCTGGATCCGGACTGCGCCATGTGCTATTGGGGGATCGCCCTGGCATATGGTCCCAATATAAATGCACCGATGGACGCCGCCGCCGGGGTCGCTGCGCACACCGCGGTCCAGAAGGCGCTCGAACAGGAGGCGAGTACCAGGGAAAAGGCGCTGATCCGCGCCCTCGCGACGCGCTACGCCGCGGCTCCGCCCGTCGACCGGACCGCCCTGGATGCGGCCTATGCCCGCGCGATGCGCGAAGTCGTCCGCGAGTACCCGGAGGATCAGGAGGCGGCAACCCTCTATGCGGAATCCCTCATGGATCTGAGCCCATGGCAGTACTGGAGCCAGGACGGCAAGCCACGGCCGGATACGCCCGAGCTGCTGGCCCAGCTGGAGCGGGTGATCACGGCGAATCCTAATCACCCGGGGGCGTGCCACTTCTTCATCCATGCCGTCGAGGCGGCGCAGCCGGAACGTGCAGTTCCATGCGCGGAACGGCTCGCAGGGCTGATGCCCGGCGCCGGCCATCTGGTGCACATGCCCGGGCACATCTACATCCGCGTCGGACGCTACGAGGATGCCATCAAGGCCAACGAGCACGCGGTGCATGCCGACGAAACCTTCATCCGCGACCAGAATCCGGCGTTCGGCATCTACGTCGCCGGCTACTATCCGCACAACTACGATTTCCTGGCCTTCGCCGCGAGCATGATCGGCCGCAGCGGACAGGCGCTGACCGCCACGCAGAAGATGGCTGAGCTGGTTCCGCAGCCGATGCTGAGGGAGCCCGGGATGACCTTCCTGCAACACCACCAGACCCGGCAGTTGCAGATGCTGGTGCGCTTCGGCCGCTGGGACGAGATCCTCAAGGCCGCGGCCCCGCCGCAGGACCTGCCCCACGCTCGCGCCCTCTGGCACTACGCGCGGGGCCGGGCACTGGTGGCGCGCGGCGATGTGCCGGGGGCCGAGGCAGAGCTGGCGCAACTACGCGCCACGGCGCAGGACCCGCGCATGGACTCGCTGCGCCTGGAGTTCAACACCTCGGGCGCAGTGCTGGGAATCGCCACGGAAGTGCTGGCCGGCCACATCGCCGCCGAAAAGGAGGATTTCCCGCGTGCGATCAGCCATCTGCGCGAAGCCGCTCGCCTGGAGGACCGGCTGATATACGGTGAGCCCCCCGAATGGACGGTGCCGGTACGCCAGGAGCTCGGCCTGGTGCTGCTCGAGGCGGGGCGGACCGAGGAAGCCGAGCAGGCATTTCGCGAGGACCTGAAGCGCTTCCCGGAGAACGGCTGGTCGCTGTACGGGCTGGCTCTGGTACTGCGCGCGCAGAACCGCACCACGGAGGCGGATGCCGTCATGCAGCGCTTCCGCAAGATCTGGGCGGGCGCCGACATACAGCTGGCAGAGGTGACACGCTGAGTCTCTCGCGACCTCACTCAGGCTGGCGATCGCGCCGGAGCATGGCGGGTGCCGTGAATCGGTGACTGCTGTTCCCAGCAGCGCCCCGGCCAAATGGCAGCGGGCAGTGTCCGGCTCGCACGGCTGAATACAACTGGTCTCTGCAGGGTTCAGCCGTTACCGAAGACTGGACTTATCGAGTCGGCGATTCTGTTTCGGCAAAACATGCCAGGCAGCGGGATGTTGCACATGCCACTGCATGCGATTACGTATCTTGACTGAGGAATGTTTTTTGAGGTTTTATGAAACCGATTTCAGCCTGATGAAATCCCTCCCAACAATAAAATCAAGAAGAGGTTCAGGTCCATGAACGGTCCGTTCCTGCCCGCCCGCAGCCGCCTCACCTTAGCCAGCTGGCCGAAGCCGCCCGGCAGCTCCTGCTCAAGAGCCGAGTACTGCAGTACCGCCGGCACCTTCCGCGAAGTCGTGCAACGCTTTCTCGCTACTTCCAGCCCCCAAAGCGCTGTTCGCCACCAACGGCATAGCCACCCTGAGCAGCACCCACCCGCTGCTCAAACCCGGTGGGCAGCAGCATTTCACCCTCGCCCAACCCACCGAGCCGATCGGCGTAACGGCCTTCGATTGCCTGCAGGGCGACCGGAAGCGGACCCCTAGTTCGGTTAAGACACGTCTGATCGTCCGTTTCCAGCCATCCATACAACCGACAGCAGTCCAGCTGCCTGCCGACGCGCCGTTCGGTTAAAAATGAAATCGGTTTCAGAGGAATAACGACAATGCCCCTCCCTTCCGTCTCCATCTGTCTTTCCAGCCAGGGCGCCGAGCTCATGCGCAGCCAGGACGGGCGTCTCCGTCTCCATAGGCAACCAAGCTTCTTCCTCGCCCAGGCCGAAGAGAAGGGTCCCAACGTGTGCATAAGCAGTGCTCGTTTCTCGCTTCCCCATCTCCGCGTCATTGCCCTCGGCCTGGCGCTCGCCAGCACGGGTGCCCAGGCCGCTTTCATCGACGACGCCAAGGGCACCCTGACCCTGCGCAACTTCTACATCCACCGCAACTTCGTCGACGACGGCGCCACCCGCAGCAAGGCCGAGGAATGGACCCAGAGCTTCATCCTCGACGTGAAATCGGGCTTCACCGAAGGCCCGATCGGCTTCGGCATCGACGTGCTCGGCCTGTGGTCGATCAAGCTCGACGGCGGCAAGGGCACCGGCGGCACCCAGCTGCTGCCGGTCGGCAAGGACGGCGACCCGGCCGACAACTTCGGCCGCCTGGCGGTGGCCGGCAAGATGCGCTTCTCCAAGACCGAGGTGAAGGCCGGCGAATGGTCGCCGGCTTTGCCGATCCTGCGCTCCGACGATGGCCGCTCGCTGCCGCAGACCTTCCAGGGCGGCATGGTCACCTCGAAGGAAATCAAGAACCTGACCCTCTACGGCGGACGCTTTCGCGGCAACAGCCCGCGCGACGACGGCAGCCTGGAGGACCTGAGCTTCTCCGGCGTCCCCGGGGTCGACTCCGACCGCTTCAGCTTCGCCGGCGCCGAATACAGCTTCAACGACAACCGCACCCTGGTCGGTGCCTGGTTCGGCCAGCTGGAGGACATCTACAAGCAGCGCTACTTCCAGCTGGTGCACAACCAGCCGCTGGGCAAGGACTGGAGCCTGGGCGCCAACATCGGCTACTTCGACGGCGAGGAGGACGGCAGCGCCCAGGCCGGCGATCTGGACAACAAGCTGCTGTCCGGCATGTTCTCCCTGAAGACCGGCCCGCACGTCTTCTACCTCGGCCTGCAGCGGGTCACCGGCGACGACAAGTGGCTGCGGGTCAACGGCACCAGCGGCGGCAGCGCCGCCAACGACAGCTACAACGGCAGCTTCGACAACGCCCGCGAGCGCTCGTGGCAGGCGCGCTATGACTACGACTTCGCCGGCCTCGGCATCCCCGGCCTGACCCTGATGACCCGCTACATCAAGGGCACCAACGTGCACACCGGGAACATCACCAATGGGGAGGAATGGAACCGCGAGACGCAACTGAGCTACGTGGTGCAGAGCGGCCCGCTGAAGGCCTTGAGCGTGCGCTGGCGGAACTCGACGATCCGCCGGGACTGGGGCAGCAACAACAAGTTCGACGACAACCGGCTGATCGTCAGCTATCCGATCTCGCTGTTCTGAAAAGAGAAACGGCACCGTAACGCCGAAAGACATCACCGATGCAATAACATTGCATCGGTGATGCAGGCGTCTGTCTGGATTAGCTACTGAAGTAGCGGCGACTTACTCAAGCGACCTCCTCAAGCTTGGTCTCGAAGGGCACGATGACAAAGTCTTCACTCTGTTCAATCTTCACCCCAGCCAAGCCGGAGACCACTTCCGGCTCTGCGAGCATAGCTTCTTTATTCAGCTGCTCCTTCACTCGGATGAAGCGCGTCAGTCCCAGGCGCTTGAGGGTTTCCAATACGTTGTCGATAGCTTGCAGAGACACCCGTGGCGGACGCATACGCCACTTGATTTCACCCGCGGCGAAATCATAAAACTTGGTCTTGCCGCTTTTGGTCAGTTCCAGGCGATGCGCCTCACACCACGTATGCACACCCTGGCTCAACCCTGTGATTTGCTCGTTGAGGGGGTTGGCTGCCTCTTCAAAACGCAGCCTTACCTTTGCCAGCTCATCATTCATATCGGCCTGAATCCGCGCACGCTCACGCTGAAGCAGGCCGATCTTGGCAATCGCCTCATTCACTTCATCACGGCTTTGAGGGACCGGAAACTGAGCCGCATTGGCCTTGACATGAGTAGCTTTTGGCATGATTGCCCCTCTCGTCTCCAGCATTTTTTTAGCAAAATTCAAGCTGAATTCGATTTGAGCATCATGCTCAAGCCAACGACTCTGCCTCTCTTAAGCAAGCACCTTGTGAATCTAACCAAATTTCAGCTTGTTTGTATAAATTAGACCACTGTCAACGCTGGCAGATGCCTCTGCAGCTGGGTGGTACCCCCGGTGGCGCCCACTTGATCCCGCCTATAAACCAGACTAATTAATAGACCGACCAAGATATTCATGGAGGCCATGAAAACCGGGCCCACTGGTAAGTTTATTTTTGGGCCTTGTTAATAATGGTCCCGCGCGCACAGCAGTCCATGACATGTGTGCTTCGTCGGTCGCGGCCAATTAGGCAGCGCCTGCGCCAACGAACTTCCGATTAGCAAATACCCTTGGAAGAGTGTGCTGTATCAATTGAACAAACTGGCGCAGGATGGCGAGCCCTTCTTCCGGAAGGATTGCGCTGCACCGGAGCTCTGCGGCCGAAACTCCGGCTCCCAGGCATAGTCCCTCTGCCGGCAGGACGATCATATTGTTCGAACGCTTGCCGCCCTTGCCCTGCAGCTGCAGGCCCGCCCAGGCCATGACTGCCTTGAAGCGGAACAGCCAGGGTGCCAACGCCTCAACTAGCGGCACAAGATGGCCGATAACCTCTACCTTGCACACCTTGTATGTGCCGTACTTGGCGACCAGCGTATGGCAGGGCAATCGCATGAAGGCTACCCAAGTCCGAGAAGTACAGCGCGATAGGTATCGGAGGTGGATGCAACCAGGCGGCGGGTCTTGATGCCACCCTTCTTGCC
>NZ_BAAGYK010000033.1:189948-211335 GCF_054779355.1 Azotobacter armeniacus | reverse complement strand
CAAGCCTTCGATTTGTTTGAATTGCTCGGCGGTCAGTTGCATGGCACTCGGTCTCAACACTATTTGCTGCATTATAGCAAATAGTGTTAACAGGCCCTAGAGCAGTGTTCGGCAGCGATATCGAACAGCGATTGTCACGGGATGCAGACCAGCCCCGGCAAGCACCGGGGTTCTGGGATCAAGATAGCTATCGCAAGGAAGTGTTGTGACAGCCTCTTCGGATCAGGCGATCACGTCCGAAAGCGACAGGCTGGTAACGCCAGTGAGTGCAATGGCGAAATCGGCCGAGTTGTCCGCATTCACATTGCCGTAGAGCACGCCGCTGTCGAATTTCAGCTGTCCGGGTTGGGTAAAGGCTGTCGAGCCGCTGAGCATCGTGCTGAAGGCATCGTCGCCGCCAGTAGCCGTGTTGGCATCCAGCGTCGACAGATCAATCTTGTCGCTTCCCCTGGTGAAGTCGGTGATGACGTCCCAAGTGGCGCTATTCAGGCCCATCTCTGAGAGGGCATTGAAGTCAAAGATGTCGTTGCCGGCCCCGCCGGTCAGCGTGTCCTTGCCTTCACCGCCCAGCAAGGTGTCGGCACCGGCGCCTCCGTCGAGCCAGTCGTTGCCCCTGCCGCCGTCGAGCCAGTCCCTGCCATTGCCACCCTCGAGCCGGTCTTCGCCGTTGCCGCCTTCGAGCCGGTCGTCACCGTTGCCGCCATAGAGCCGGTCCCTGCCGTTTTCGCCCTCGAGCAAATCGTCGCCGTTGTTGCCCTCGAGCCAGTCGTCACCGTTGCCGCCGAAGAGCACATCCTTGCCGTTTTCGCCGTAGAGCTGGTCATCGCCGTTGTTGCCCTCGAGCCGGTCGTCACCGTTGCCGCCGTAGATCCAGTCCCTGCCGTTTCCGCCCTTGAGCTGGTCGTCGCCATTGCCGCCATAGAGCTGGTCGTCACCGTTGCCACCGTCGAGCCAGTCCTCGCCGTTGCCGCCGTCCAGCAAGTCATTGCCGTTTTGGCCGTAGAGCCGATCGTTGCCGTTTTCGCCGTAGAGGCGGTCGTTGCCGTTGCCGCCAAAGAGCCAATCGTTGCCGGCACGGCCGTTGAGTAGGTCATTACCACCCAAGCCGCTGATGATGTCGTTGCCGTTGGTGCCGATGAGGGTATTGTCGCCGTTGTTGCCGATGATTATAGCCATTGTTCTACTCCCTACTTAATTACGCCAGGGATGTTTTAATTGCTGACAAGTTTGTTCTAAGGTTTTTTTAACGGTCTGTTGCTCTAACTTGCCAGCGGTTCTTTGCTGGTGTTCAACAAGCAGCAAGCATAGCCAGATAATCTTTGCTTGCAGTGAAGTTGGAGTGCGTATGGTTTTATCCGATAGTCGGTCGGCAGAAAAGCCGGCTTGATCTATTTTAATTGCCAGTCGATCTATCTCAGGCGCTTGTTAATGAATGGACTGTCGACTCGGCTGGCCAGTGATTTGATAGCCCCATTGGGCAAGCGTCGAGCATCGTTAAATAATGCCCGCTTGCAGCGAAGATAAAATACGCCTGGTTTGTTCGATGATCGACCGACAGAAAAGCTAATAGGGGGCTGAACCGGAGGAGCGGAATGATAGTGGCAAAGCAGAAGAGCCATCAAGCGGTCTCGGAACCTCTTCGCCGTTGCCCGGTCTTGTTTTCTGTCCACTGCCACCAGCCCCGTTTTCTGCGGATTACGGTGGATGTAATGCTCTACTTGACCCTGTCTGGTGCATCCGCCCCAGTCATCGGTTTTTGGCGCAAGACAGCCCATGTTCCATGCTTTTAGTATGTAAGGAAGTGGCAGTTGCGCTTGCAGAGCATTCGCCTGCGCACCCTGTCTCTTATGAGACCGGCTATTTAATGGCGGTTCTCCGCAAGTATATGTGTGGTTGGTGATTCATGAAAAATGAAACGCGCCAGTAAGTGCTTTTTCTGCCTGCCCTTCAGGCAGGCAAAGTTGCTTGCAAGACGTTCGGTTGCATACGTTTTGTTTATGGCTCAATTATTCGCTGGCGCAACGAGGATTTCTGCCAGTACAGAAAAGGATTGTCACATTACGGTCGGCTCCTTCAGCGGCGATCAGGAAACAGCTTCGGCTAAATTTCTCAACGAAGCTTCATGGGCTGTTTTAATAATGCCTTCGCCATTCACAAACAGCGTTCAGGTACTTCTTTGATGTGTATGACGAAGAGCTCGGCATTCAAGAGTAAGCGCAACCTCCAGAGCTTGTTATTAATCCGTCCGATCTGTTGGTCGGGGGTAATCAATGCCTGCTTTTCCAGTGCCCAAGGGGACAGGTGGGCCATTCCCTGAGCCACTCCTGCCGGGCTGCCCGTCCCGCAAGCCGCGAAAAACCCGTTCCGCTACCGCCCCATGCCATGCATGTTTCTGTAAAAAAATCCATTGAACGTTTTGTGGAATTTATTTGCCAATTGAACCCTTTCGCAAGACCGTGGCGTCTCGGCGGTGCCTGCCTTGGCGAGCCGCCGCTACTGACTGACGGTCCGAGCGCGCTCCTGAAGCGACACACCCGCCCAACCAAACTGGCCACCAACCACGGCAGGCTATTGCGGACTCCACCTCTGTGGAGTTGTTATGCTCGAAAAAAAGATTCGTCCTACCGCTTATTCGATGCAGCCGAACGGAAAGAGCTCTGGCGCCGTCGAAGAGAACGCGCGGGACTGACCCCGCGATTTCGACTTTCGTGCCGAATACGCCGAACAACATGAACTGCTCGTGCCCGTCGGCCAGCCGGCCGCGACGCCGAGTCCAGCACAGGACACCCAGAACGATGAATGAACAGAGCAAGACCGGCTTGCTGTACCGCGCCGAGCGGATCGGCAACCATCATTGGTCGCAGGTCTGAGGAGACGAGCCATGCGCGAAAAACTGGTTATCGGCAACTGGAAGATGAACGGCAGCCTCGACGCCAACCGGCGCTTGCTGCAGGAACTGCTGCCGCCACTGGCGGCGCTGACAGGCGCCGACGTGGCGGTCTGTCCGCCCTTCCCCTACCTGGCGCAGGTCGGCGCCCTGCTGGAGGGCTCCGGCGTGGCGCTGGGCGCGCAGAACCTCCACACGGCGGCGAAGGGCGCCTTCACCGGCGAGGTCGGCGCCGGCATGCTCAAGGAGCTGGGCTGCCGCTTCGTGCTGGTCGGGCATTCCGAGCGGCGCAGCCTGTTCGGCGAGAGCGACGCTCTGGTCGCGGAGAAGTTCGCGGCGGCGCTCGCGGCCGGGCTGGTGCCCGTACTGTGCGTTGGCGAGACCCTGGAGCAGCGCCGCAACGGGACGACCGAGGCGGTTATCGCCGCGCAGTTGCAGGCGGCCCTGCAGCGGGTCGGCATCGCCGGGATCGCCGCCGGGGTGATCGCCTACGAGCCGGTCTGGGCCATCGGCACCGGCGAGACCGCCTCGCCGGAGCAGGCCCAGGCGGTGCACCGGCACATCCGGGCACTGCTGGCCGAGCATGATCCCGCCCTGGCCGGCGCCACGTCGATCCTCTACGGCGGCAGCGTCAAGCCCGACAACGCCCAGGCGCTGTTCGGGCAACCCGACATCGATGGCGGACTGATCGGCGGCGCCTCGCTGGAGGCGGCCTCGTTCGCCGCGATCTGCAAGGCCGCCGAGCGCTAGAGCGGTTTCGTCCACGCGCCCGCTCCCTCTCTCCCCGCCGGGGAGAGGGACGCAAGCCCAGCCACTCAAGGACTCCGAGAAGGAGTTCGACCGCACCTGCGACTACATCGTCGACACCATCCCAGGAGCTCAAGGAGCTGGACCGCCGCTCCAGCCGCTTCGAGCTGGAGCAGGGCACCCTCGGCCAGATCCGCCGCGTACCGCTGGGCGTAGCGCTGTGCATGGGGTCCTACAACTACCCGCTGAACGCCAGCAACTGAGCATCTTCGGCAACGACCCGGCCCAGGTCGGCCAACTGGTGGACGCCTTCGGCTGCAGGATGAAAAAGGCCAGGTGGACGAGCTGCAAGCTGGTATTTAGCTTTCGCTCGCAGTTCTTCCATAGCCATAGACGCCTGCACTGTGACTTTTATCGTTGCAGCTCCTCCCAGTCGGGCAGTACACCCATGTCGCGTGCCCACATGGCCAGATCAATATGCTTCGCCATGATGACATCGAGTGCAGTATCCACAGCATAGAAATCGCCCAGTTCACCGTGTGCTTGAGAGCCTTCCCGGCAGCGGTACAGTTGCTGGTTGTCCTTCCTGAGTGCGCGGTTGATTCTGGCTAGCAGTGCTCTCTCAGTTACCTTCACTTTCATGGGGCTACCTCCTCTTGGCGTGAAGACTGATGTGCCTAAGTGTGTAGTAGTGAGAGAGTGAATAAGGACAGAGGCGACGAGCGGACTTCCTTGTCCGCAGACCGAATGATCAGCCTCTTGGGCAACGTGAGGGCTCATTCCTCCGAGCGGCTACAGGGCCTTGGCTGCCTCGCGGTGCGGGACGGCCAGGGCTTCGGGGCCAGCGCTGGGCGAGGCGTCCTCGAAGCGGTCCACCCGGCGTAGCGACTTGAAGCCCCACGTCCAGCCGCTCACCACCGTCAGCGTGCACACTGCCCCCAGCACCGCCGCCGGCACCGTGCCGAACCACGCGGCGCTGCTGCCGGCGCGGAACTCGCCCAACTCGTTGGAGGAGCCGATGAACAGCATGTTCACCGCATTGACCCGTCCGCGCATGGCATCCGGCGTGGAGAACTGGATCAGTGAGGAGCGGATGTACATGCTGACCATGTCCGCCGCGCCGGCCACCAGCAGGGCCAGGAAAGACAGCCAGAACAGGCTGGACAGGGCGAAGACCAGGTTGGCGACGCCAAACAGCGCGACCGCGGCGAACATGATCAGGCCGACATGCCGGTCGAGGGGCCGCACGCTCAAGTAGAGGCCGACCAGCACCTCGCCGATCGCCATGGCGCTGCGCAGCGCGCCGAGTCCTGCCGGACCGACCTGCAGAATCTCCTGGGCGTAGATCGGCAGCAGTGCCACTACGCCGCCGAGCAGCACCGCGAACAGGTCCAGGGACATGGTGCCGAGGATGATCGGCCGCGAGCGGATGAAGTCGATGCCGGCGGTGAAGCGTTGCCAGGCCGTCGCCTCGAGGGTTTTCGGCGGCTCGGCGAAGCGCACCGGCACCCAGGGCAGCAAGCCCAGCGCGAGCGCGAAACCGGCCAGGCACAGCGCATAGCTCAGGGCGCCGCCGCCCAGGGCGTAGAGCCCGCCACCGAGCAGCGGTCCGGCAATGGTGGCCCCGCGCATGATCATGCTGTTGGCGGCGATCGCCGCAGCCAGCCGTTCGCGCGGCACGATCTGTGGCAGCAGACTCTGCAGGGCCGGTCCGATGAAGGCGCGGGCACAGCCGAACAGCGCCAGCACGGCATAGATCGCCAGGGTGTTCTGCGCGCCGCTAAGCGACAACCAGAGCAGCATGCCGCTGCACAGGGCTCCCACCACCCAGCTGACGGCCAGGATGCGCTTGCGGTCGTAGCGGTCGATCAGATCCCCGGCCGGCAATAACAGCAGCAGCATGGGGATGAACTGGGCCAGACCGGCATAGGCCAGGGAGAGTGGGTCACGGGTCATGTCGTAGACCTGCCAGGCCACCACCACGGCCTGGATCTGCATGGCACAGACGGCCCCGAGGCGTGCGATCAGAAAGGGCAGGAAGCCGGGGTGGCGGTAGACGCTGGAACTGGGCTCGGAGGAAATCGCAGAGGACACTTCGATACTCGCAGGCAAGAGGTGAAGGGAAGGGCGCCGCTCTCCGTCCCGCTACCCATAGGCATCCGGCGGCGTCATCGGTCGGCCTCTGGCTAGCGGAGGCAGGGCCGGTGTTCGTTGCAGCAGAGTGACACCCTCCAGAGCGCTTTCCAACTGCTCAGGAGTCACTCGCGGGCGATTATCGGTGTGGGGTGGATGCGGGGGTGTGGCGGTGGGGCCGTTTGCCGGGCTGCTGGAGTGCTTGCGGAAGGGGAGAGGACGCGCTCGTAGCAGGAGCTGTATGGTTCTATACAGGCATTTTGGCTGCGTCAGGAGAAACGAAATGGGTCATGCGATTTTGGCGGATGTGGCTGCTTCCGTCACCGAGTTGAAAAAGGTTCCATGGGCGCTATCGAGGCCGGCCATGGTGCCCCGGTGGTCATCCTGAACTTGACATCCTCCCCGATCTAAAAGCCGGAGATTCCCACTTCTGGACGGCCATGCCCGACCGTGAGAATGTTCCTGGCCGCGTTTACGTTGCGGTCATGAGCGACACCGCACTCATCACAGGTCCATTCCCTTATTCGTAGTCCGTTGACACCCTGCGGGCCGCTGAGCGATCCGCAGGACGAACAGGTGCGGGTGGTGTACGCCTCGCCGACTTCCTTGAACACGATGCCTGCGTGAGCGCATTTGTAGGCCAGCATCGTTTTCAATTGGCCCAGCCGGCATCCAGCACCGACTTGGCCAGGGTGGTTTTGGCTAGTTTCGTGGGGCTGACGTCGCCCACGATGATCGTGCCGTGCTGGTTCACCTGAGAGCGGCTGAATTTGTGCAAGGCATCCTTGCGACGATTAGCGATCTTGGCGTGGAGTGTTAGGGAATCCGAAAAAGACTTTCCGGATCTGTTGAAATACGCCCATCCCGCCCTGCGAGTTGTCCGCTGAAGCAGTTGTCCTTCGCCGATGCCGAATACGCCGGCAAGCGCAAGCAGACCCGCCGCGAGCGCTTCCTGCTCGAAATGGACCAAGTCGTGCCGTGGTCGGGGCTGATCGCCCTGATCGAGCCCCACTACCCGAAGGGCGAAGGCGGTCGGCCACCCTATCCGCTGGCAGCCATGCTGCGCGTGCACCTGATGCAGAACTGGTTCGGCTACAGCGATCCGGCGATGGAGGAAGCGCTGTACGAGATGCCCCTGCTGCGCCGGTTCGCCGGCCTGGGTCTGGAGCGCATCCCGGACGAGACGACCATCCTCAAGTTCCGTCGCCTGCTGGAGAAGCATGAGCTGGCCGGGGGCATCCTGGAGGTGATCAACGGCTATCTGGGCGATCATGGGTTGTCGCTGCGCGAGGCACCATCGTCGATGCCATGCTGATCCATGCACCGAGTTGACGAAGAACAAGAAAGGCAAGCGCGACCCGGAAATGCACTCGACGAAGAAGGGCAACCAGTACCAAGGCATCGGGAGGCACGCGCAAGCTGGGAGTGCCCACGGTCGGTGACGGCCATGCTTGGCATCTTCCAGCACATTGACCGCGCACTTGAGCGCTGGGCCCGACGAAAGTACAAGGCCCTTCACAGGCGCAAGCGGCGCATTAGCCAATGGCTGGACAAGATGCGGACGGTGGCACCCCGGCTGTTCCATCACTGGCGAGTGGCCAGGCAGCAAGGTTGGATAACAGGAGCCGTATGACGCGAGAGTGTCACGTACGGTTCTGCGAGCGGCTGTGGGGGCAGTTCCTGCGGTCGACTCACCACTTCGGGATGAAGGCGCACATTGGCGCCGATGATGAATCGGGCCTGGTGCACAGCGTGGTGGTCACTGCGGCCAATGTCGCGGGCATCACCCAGGTCGACAAACTACTGCATGGCGAGGAAAACGTGGTCTGTGCCGATGCAGGCTACACCGGCGTGGAGAAACGCCCCGAGCATGTGGGCCGCCAGGTCGTCTGGCAGATCGCGGCTCGCCGCAGCACCTACAAGAAGCACGGCAAGCGCAGCGTCCTGTACCGGGTCAAACGCCGGATCGAGAAAGCCAAGGCACAGGTACGGGCCAAGGTCGAGCATCCGTTCCGGGTGATCAAGCGGCAGTTCGGCTACACCAAGGTGCGCTTCCGTGGCCTGGCGAAGAACACGGCACAACTGGTGATGCTGTTTGCCCTGTCGAACCTGTGGATGGCGCGAAAACATCTGCTGGTGGCAGGAGGGGTGCGTCCGTAATACGGGGAATCACCCCTGCAAGGCACCCCTCAAGGGC
Organism: Azotobacter armeniacus; assembly: GCF_054779355.1. Taxonomy (NCBI): domain Bacteria; kingdom Pseudomonadati; phylum Pseudomonadota; class Gammaproteobacteria; order Pseudomonadales; family Pseudomonadaceae; genus Azotobacter; species Azotobacter armeniacus. Next base: position 203,371 of record NZ_BAAGYK010000033.1, on the reverse strand, counting down.
AAAAACATGGATTTGCAGAGAGGTATTTTTCCCGGATTTTCTGCTGTTCCGAACCAGGCCAATCCCTGTATTTCAGAGGCTTGCACGGGCAATGCAGGGGGAAAGTATCGGATTGTTTTTCTTCGAGCACTTAACAACCCACTTTTTAATAGATGGGTCTATTGATTTTCCCTGTCTCATAGTCTGTCTTTGAGCAGGTCTTGATACCAGAGGCCGGAGTCATACACGAGAGTAACGATACTCCAGCCACGGTAAGCTGGCTCTTTTAGTAAAGACCTAGCCACGGCTAGAGTTGCGGCGCTGGTATTTCCAATATAGAAACCGCTCTGCAAATACAGCCAGCGTTGGGTATCAAGCATGGCGTCCAAAGAAACATGGCGCACATCGCCAACGAGCGACCAATCTAAGAACGGTGGAGAAACCCCAACAGCCATACCTTCGAGCCGGTGATCACTAAAATGGCCGGCTTGCATGTCACATCCTTCTGGCTCGACCATTATCGTGCTTAATTCAAAGCCGGCGTCTTGGAGCCCCCTAGCCACTCCTGTAAAGCTCGCGCCTGTGCCTGCGCACGCAACGAATAGGATTCGCTTCCCTGCGTCTTGTTCAATAAGTTGCCTTGCTAGCTCGGGGCCGGTGGTTAATCTATGTGCGTCAATGCCTAAATGGTTCTGGAACTGGTCGGTATAGAAATACTGTCTACCCAAGGACTCTTGATGTTCTAGATGATGAAGAACGATCTCCTTGGGTGTGGCACCTTCGACCATCATCTGCTTGCCAATTAGACGAGCGCCAAAACACTCAAGCAAATCCCGCTTTGCCTGGCTAAAGCTGAGCCCGACAGCCAGTTCAACTGGGACGTTGTATTTTTGGCACGCCGCGACCAAACCAAAGCCAAAGTTTCCACCAGTTTTCTCAATCACGGTGGTCACATTCGGAATGATGTGACCAGATGCTACAGCATGGTCAACGATGTAACTCGCCGCGCGGTATTTGTGGCTTCCACCTGGATTATCCATTTCCAGCTTTGCGAACAGCCGATTCCCACATTTAATCAGTCGACTCATTGCCCAGCACTCTCCAAGTTCATCCGTTTACGGGGTTTACCCTGCAAAACGACTGAAGATCCAAGTAGGACGACAGCGCAAATACCAATGCACAGCATATTACTGCCACTCCAGCCAATTGAAGAGAGCAGCAGCGCTGGCGCAAAGGCTCCCAGGGTTGCCAGGATTGAAATGCCTAGGTCGTTGACTCCTTGTATCTGCATTGAATTCGGGTGGTCTTCAAGACCACGCGCTAAAAGGGCACCCCCACCAACGTAAGTGAAGTTCCAGCCAAGCCCAAGAATAATCAATGCCAGGGTCATTGCTTCATAGGTGTGAGAGCTGAGGTTGACCACACTGCTCAGCAACATAAAAACAATTCCGCCGTAAATAACTGTCTTAAGGCCGAGGCGGGTGATCAAAACACCGGTGAAGAATGATGGTGCAAACATCGCAATAACGTGCCATTGGATCGCAGTGCTGACATCGGAAAAGTGAGTGTGCATGCCCTTCATGTACATCGACGCCTGAATCATCAGTAGATTCATCAGGCAATAGCCGACCGAGGCCACCACTATTGCAAGCAAGATGATTGGGTTTTTGAGCGTTTCACTAAGCCGAGCCTTCCTTGGTTTGCTTGTGTCACTAGGCTCTGGGGCGCCCTTACCCTCCAGCATCAGTGCGCTGATAAACGCGGAGAGTATGGCCATTGGCACAAAGGAGGCGTAGCAAAATGCAAATTCATGGAAACCATCTATCACTCGCAGTCCCTCTGCCAAAGCAGGCCCCAGTAAAGCGGCGATAACACCACCAGCAACTACTAAAGAAATTGCCTTTGGCTTCAAGCTTGGATCTAAGCCGTCAGTAGCGGCGAAGCGATTGAAGTTTGCGAAAGCAATGTATGATCCGAGGGCGGCATGACTCAAGGTCAGTAAAAGAAAGCTGCTCTGTTCAATGGCCATAAATCCAAGCACTCCAGCGACTGCGAGTGGGATGCTGCCAATCAAAAAGCCTGCACGGCGGCCTATAGCACTCATAATCCTTGAGGCCGGATAGGTTGCCAGCATGACAAAAAGAAACTGGAAGCCGTAAGGCAGAGTCGAGAGCGAGGCTGTGGGAGACAAGGAGGCGCCAACTATAGCAGCCATGGTTACTGACATGACCGCAGTTATCAGGTTTATGGATTGCGCTGTGAAATACAGGTAAGTCCTGTAAGGAAGACGGTTCTTTTTTATGTTCATGGCTCATGGCCGTAACGGGTAATGTCGAAGTCTGCCTGTTCAAACGAACAGATCAGCCGCTCTTTGTTTCGTCCCAGTTTCTTACGGTGAACCTGCAATGGGCCTATTGCGTGAGGGCTTTGTAGATGCGTGCCCCCACAGGGGATGTCGATTTCTCCGTACCGCCAGAGGCGTGCGTCGCAGCAGTCATCAATAATCACGTTTTCAATGGGAAGGCCTAACTCGATTAGTTGATTGGCTTTTTTCTTAATCAGATCTACATCTTCAGGCGTGAAAATGTCATCGACAAGGAAATCAAAACGAGCGCCATCCTCCTTAATGTGGCAACCAGTCGTCCAACTATTAAGTTCTGGGCGATATTCAAGAATGGCAGCGTACAAGAAATGGCTGGCGCTGTGTGAGACGGTCAGTCGCTCCCGACGCACTGGATCGATGGTTATCGTAACGGGCATACCCAGCTCAATTTCCTTGAGTAGATCCAGGTCGTCAGGGTGAATCATATGTAAGATAACCCCTCCGGCCTTGCCCCCCTTAAAGCCCTCAATATTCAGCGGGGTTCCATAAAGCTTCTTCACCCAGATAAACCTGATGCGGCCGACTGGTGTATCCAGCCAGCCTATATCCGCTTCCTGCCCACCCCCCTCGGGATAAGCAATCGTGCGATCTAGTTCAATCGCTTCTGGGTGAATCCGAACGATGGATGCTGCTGCTGACATCAAATATTGGTCACGGTAATACAGTTTCTCCGTGGTCCTAACGGCCTCAAACATAGGTTTCACCATCAAGTTGGTCTGAGTGGGAAATTTGCAGCGATGACTTAATCTTTACCCTGGCGCCAGATGGAATATCGCTAGTGATGATGCAACCGGGACCAATAAACGCATCGTCACCTACAAGCACATTCCCCAGCACGCTCGCAAAGGCGCCAATCTGGACGCGGTTGCAAATCTTTGGGTGGCGTTGCCCTGACGGGTTTCCCTCAATACCCCGAGCGCCAAGAGTGACGCCACCTAGGATGTAGCAGTCGTCTCCAATAATGGCTGTCTCGCCAATAACAGTCCCCATACCGTGGTCGATTATGAGGCGTGCACCGATCTCGCTCTTGAAGTGAATCTCTGCGCCGGACATTAGCTTGCCTCTGCGACTGATCATCGCTGGTAGAGACTGATCCGAAATGGAGGTTTGAAAGCCCAGATCATTCCTGTAGAGCCAGTTTGCGATGCGGTAGTGCAGGACCGCTGAGTAGGATGTATAGGTACGAGCAATGAACGCAGGGTCACGCCCAGAAGCGGGGTCCTTCTTGGCAAATGAAATTAAATCTTCAGCAGCCATATCCGTGACTGCTTGGAAGATGGCAGAACGCTTCAGCCCCTCAAAATCCTGTGCAGAACAGCATTCCAGAAGTGCAGCAATGACAAGATTCCGAACAAGGAGATAAGTATCCTGGCTTAACATCAGCGCTGGCGGCTGACTTGTCGCGGTTTGGTAGGGCATATAAAGCTCGTCCATGAGATAAGGCCAGTTGTATAGTAATCCACCTTCTTATTCAACCACAGGCCTGGATTATTTATACACGTGGGCTAAGTATCTACACAAAATCAATCCGATACTGTTCGCCGTAACCTGACAGCACCTGAAGCACATGGCTGCTGAGTGACCGGAAGTTCTGATAAGTGCTCGAAGAAAAATAATCCGATACTGAGTGATCCCCAGAAATTATCCTGATAAATCAAATAGGTAGGGCTTGAAGAGGCCTGCATGGGCGGGCACGTTGGTTGTCACCAAGCTGACCGATGTCCCCAGCCCCCCTGCAGACCGTCCAGTTCTTGCACGCCGCCTTCGCCAAGGCACTCCCCACGCTCCATGCCCGCCGTCTCGAGGCCCTGATGGCCACGGTGGCCGCCCTGCTGCAGGGCCGCCGCCTGAGCCTGACCGCACTGGGGCGTTCCCTGCCCGGCTCCGCCTGGCCCAGGCATGCGATCAAGCGGGTCGACCGCCTGCTCGGCAACCGCCAGCTGCAGGCCGAGCGGGGGTTGTTCTACCGGGTCATGCGCCGTGCCCGGCCGGGCTCGCTCCGGCATCCGTTGCTCCTGGTGGACGGGTCGCCGATCAATGCCGCCGGCAAGCGGTTCCTGCTGCGCGCCGCGATCCCGCTGGCCGGACGCTCGCTGCCGGTCTGCGAAGTCGTCCACCCGCGCGAGGGCTGCTCGCGTTGCCAGCGGCGCCTGCTCGAGGCGCTCGCGGCGATGTTGCCGGCCGACTGCCGGCCCGTCCTGGTCACCGCTGCCGGCTTTCGGCGGCCCTGGTTCCAGGCCGTCGAAGCCCGGGGCTGGCAGGACGTCGGCCGCGTGCGCAATCGCGACCTGTGCCGGCTCGACGAGCGGCCCTGGCAGCCGGTGAAGGACCTGTATGCCCTGGCCTCGGCGTCGCCGAAACGGCTTGGCGACATCGCCATGACGCGCTCGGCGCCCTGGTCGACCCGGCTGTACGCCGTGAAACAGGCGCCGCGGGGGCGCCAGCACCGGCGCGTCACCGGAACACTGGCCCGGGGCAAGCGCAGTCGGCAATTTCCCGGGATAGGCTGCGGGATCTGGAACTGGCCCTGCGGCGGGAGGTCCACCGGCAAGCGCAGGAACTGGGGTGATTTTGTGGGGATCACTCAGAATCCGATATTTTTCCTCTGCATTGCCCGTGCAAGCCTCTGAAATACAGGGGCGGCCTGGTTCGGAACAGCAGAAAATCCGAGAAAGTTTCGTTCGAGTACTTAACAGACTAAAGCCATCGGCTTTGCCGATGGATACTTACTTACTTTTCAAGCGGTTAGAAACTCGTTCAGGGTAACTGCGCGCGAGGTGATGGCCAGCCTGACAAGGTGGGCGGAGTTCCGTCGTGGTGCATGTTCGAGGAGGGAGGGAGAGGGCAGTGGCGCAGAGGCAGATATAGCTGAAGTTGCGCTTCGGTACCGCAGCAAGGGAGTGTCTTCGGGGCAGGTTTTTGGCCTATATACCGCGACACCTCGCGGCCGCTGTACCCAGCCTGACCGGCGAGCAGCCGGAGGCCTGAAGGCACGCCGTTTCAACGCTCCGCGGCGATGTTCGGCGGCGCTTTGGGCAAATAGATGTAGCTGGCGACGAGGGTCTTCTCGGGGAGAGGCTTGCCCTGTGCCAGACGCTTCAGCATCCGATAGCTCTGGCGGCCGATCTCGCGGCTTTCCATGCTCAGATAGGCCTGTACCAGGCCGTCGTCGAGCAGCGCGCGCTGTGCCTCGTTGAGGTCAGGGGTGGTGATGACGATGGTTGGGCGCATACCCTCTGCGTCGAGCTTGGCGAATAGAGGGCCGAGCTGCCGCCGATATGTGTCGGCTTGGTGAATCGGCCAGTCGCCGAGGCTGATAATGATATCGACCGGGCTGCTGGAGTTCAGCAGAGTAGTGAGCTTGAACAGCGTGTTTTCTTGATTGTTGGCCCCATACAGTGGGCAGCGGCCCGACTCGCTCCAGCCATTCTCTCCGTTCAGCCGGTCGGCTGCTCTATCCTCGGCCTGGCCGCCGCGCAGCTGCTGGCGGATGCCCTGGAGGCGTTCCTGATAATTGGTGTCCTGCGGGCCGCCGCTCAAGATGCACAGCATTCCGCCCTGCGGCCTGAGGCGCTGGGCGAGCATGCCCAACTGTTGGCCGAAGGCCAGGTTGTCGAGCCCGACGTAGCCACTGCGCAGATGCCGCTCTGCGGGGCCCAGGTCCGAATCGAAAGTGATCAATGGCATCTTGCCCGCCTGTTGCAGAGCGTGAGCGGCCAGCCATTGCGAATGGGTCACCGACAGGGCGATACCGTCCAGGTCCCTGTCGAGGGCCTGCTCCAGGGCTTGGTTCTGCTGGCGAAAATGCTCTGGTCCCGAGGCGCCTAGCAACAGACAGGTATCGCCCTGGGCCTGGGCGGCCTCGGCACAACCCTCACCGGCCAGGATGAAGAGGGGATGGTCGACCCGCTTGGCGACCAGTGCGAACTGCAACGGCTCGGCGCTGGCAAGAGGGGCGAGCAGGAGCCCGCAAAGCAAGGCGGAACCAGAAAGAAAGCGCCGCAATAGCGATTTTTTCACATCTAATCCTTGCGAATTGTAGGGCTCCCGTAGGAATGATACGCCTAAGCATCCGTTATGTGCGGCCAGTAGTCGGAGCTCATGGTCAGTCTGCAATTGGGATGGAGGGTTCCTCCTCAACGCTTCGCGGGGATATGCGGCGGCGATTCGGGCAGGTAGACGACGAGGCTGTCGACGAGAACCTTCTCGGGGATGGGCTCGCCCTGCACCAGACGCTTGAGCATCCGGTAGCTCTGGCGGCCGATCTCGCGGCTATTCATGTCCAGATAGGCCTGTACCAGACCGTCGTCGAGCAGCGCGCGCTGTGCTGCGTCCGGCTCGTTCGTGGCGATGATAATGGCCGGGCGAATACCCTTTGCGTCGAGCTCGGCGAGCAGCGGGCCGAGTTGTTGGCGGTACATGCCAGTCTCGTAAATCGGCCAGCTGCCGAGGCTGATGATGACATCGAATTGCCTGATATTCAGCAGGGTGGTGAGCTGGAGCAGCGCGTGCTCCGAAGTTTCGGCCCGCTCCAGCGGGCAGCGGTTCGGCTCGCTCCAGCCATTCTTCTCGTCCAGTCGATCGGCTTCTTCATTGCTCAGGACATCGCTGAGCTGCAAGCGGATACCTTGCAGCCGTTCCTGCTGGTAGGTGTCCTGCAAGTTGCCGGTCAAGACACACAGTTTTCCGCCCTGTGGTCTGAGGCGCTGGGCGAGCATACCCAGCCGCTGGCCGAAGGCCAGGTTGTCGATCCCGACGTAGCCACTGCGCAGATGTCGCTCTGCGGGGCCCAGGTCCGAATCGAAGGTGATCAGCGGGGTCTTGCCCACCTGCTGCAGAGCATGATCGGCCAGCCATTGTGAATGGGTCACCGCCAGGGCGATACCGTCCAGATTCCTCTCAAGGGCCTGCTCCAGGGCTTTGTTCTGCCGGCGAAAATGCGCCGGCCCCGAGGCACCCAGCAACAGACAGGTATCGCCCTGGGCCTGGGCGGCCTCGGCACAGCCCTCACCGGCCAGGATGAAGAAGCGCTGGTCGACCCGCTTGGCGACCAGCGCGAACTGCAACGGTTCGGCGCCAGCGGGGGGGATGAGCAGCAGCTCGCAGAGCAGATTGGCCACGGAAAGAAAGTGGAAAGAAAACTGTCTTTTCAAAGCAAATCCTTGTGCTTCAACATTGGGTTAAGCCAGAGTGCTATTTGTTTTTGGATATCATGAAGCCATCCTGGACAATCTCTGAACTGCGGGGCCAGAGTTGACTGGCGATTACGACAGCTTATGTAAAAGCCTATTGAAACTAGTGACCTGAATTAGAAGTTCGCCGACAAAAGCGCTTGAGTCTGGCAAGGATGTCATCGGCAGAGTGGATCCAGACAAAGAGCTTCGGATCGGCGTTGTCCTATTCCAAGTAATCGCGGATGACCTGCTTGAGTTCCCGGGTGGCGCGATGCGTGCCACGGCGGATTCGCTTCTGGGTGAGTGTGGCAAACCAGCGGTTCACCATCGTCTGCTCCGGATATCAGGCATATGGTAGGTAGACAAGCAACAGATTAGCTTGTTTAACGAATTACTGATTCAGGACACTAGAAGGCATTATCAGAAAAAACGGCAAGGCTGACGCAAACTCGATGCAGCGGGATCGATGCCCAGCCATAAGGCACAGACCGTGTCGGCATGAACTGGCAGGAGGTATTCCGGAAGAAGTTGACTACGGGGCAAACAGCTCCAGCTGTTGGCAGCCGCCGCGCAGATCGAGCAGCCGCACGCCGACGCCGAGCAGGCGCACTGGTCTGGCGCCGCGGGCGAAGGCGGCGCCGAGCAATAGCCGGTAGCTGTCCAGGTCCCGGCCGGCGCCGGCCTGCTCCAGGGTGGTCTGGGTGAAGTCGTGGAACTTCACCTTGACGTAGGGCTTGTCTGGTCGGTAGCCACTCTCCAGTCGCGCCAGACGCCCGTCGAGCTCCTCCAATAGCAGCGGCAGCCGCTCCAGACAGGCGGCCAGATCCGGCAGATCCCGCTCGTAGGTGTGCTCCACGCTCAGCGACTGGCGGCGACTGTCAACCTCTATCGGACGCTCGTCGATTCCCCGCGCCAGTTGTTCCAAGCGCTTGCCGAAACTGCCGAATTCGCGCACCAGCTCCAGCCGGCTCCATTCGCGCAGCTCGGCGCAGGTGCGGATGCCCAGGCGTCCGAGCCGCTCGGCGGTGACCTTGCCGACCCCGTGCAGCCGGTTCACCGGCAGGTTGACGATGAAGGCCTCGACCTCGTCCGGGGGAATCACGAACAGCCCGTCGGGCTTGCGCCAGTCGCTGGCGATCTTGGCGAGAAACTTGTTCGGCGCGACACCGGCGGAAACCGTGATACGCAGCTCCTGCCAGACACGCCGGCGGATGTCTTGGGCGATGCGCGTGGCGCTGCCGGAAAAGTGAGGGCTGGCGGAGACGTCCAGATAGGCCTCGTCCAGCGACAGCGGTTCGACGAACTCGGTGTAGTCGCGCAAGATCCGGTGGATTTCCCGCGACGCAGCCTTGTAGGCATCGAACCGCGGCCTGACGATCAACAGGTCCGGGCAGAGCTTCAGCGCCTGGCGCGCGGGCATCGCCGAACGCACGCCATAGGCGCGCGCCTCGTAGTTGCAGGTGGCGATCACCCCGCGCCGATCGGGCGCGCTGCCCACCGCCAACGGCCGCCTGGCCAGGCGCGGGTCGTCGCGCATCTCGATGGCTGCATAGAAACAGTCGCAGTCGACGTGAATGATTTTTCTGCCGCTCATGGAGCCCAGTATGCCGCCCCGATCACGGCACTGGCAGCCCCGGCTGGCTCAATGCACAATCACGCTTTCGCTGGACGCGTACTCTGAACGGATATTGCGGACGTGAAAACCGTCAGAGCCATCGATGTCGATGGGCAGCCAGATCCGCCACGCCTCGTCGGCGCCGATCGCGCGTGCCTCAATGACGCGGCTGCCGACCACCTGGCCTGCCTTGAGGATATCGAGATCAATGGCCACGTTTTCCAGATCGCGCCCCGAGATGTTCACTCCCGTTCCTTGGAGATAGGTTGTGTGGCTCATGGTGATCAACTGCATGTTGCGTAACCTGATGTCATTCTCGGCCAGCGCACCGGCTGAGAACAGCAAGGCCATCAGTGCTATTTTCACTCTTGACTGCATTGCACCTCCAAAGTCTGGCTGTCTGACGCTTGGTCATTCGCCCATGAAAAAGTCCTATATAAGTACCTCTCCATACTGCCCTGATTGGAGTAAAGCTCGGTGTAAATAGCACGAAACATCATTTCAGGCGAGAACCGCTGATCTAACCTCTACAGAAAGTCTTCCCTGGAGCGACCGCCATGTCCCTCGATAAGAACGCCCTCGACAGCCTGCTTGAACAAGCCCGGCGACACGCTGACCAGGCTGCTGCACACAATGACCCGACACTCTATCGCGAGGCTTTCATGGCCATGTGCCAGGCCGTGGCGCTACTCGGCAAGGAGGCCGACAACTGGCGCGAACAGGTGGTTCGGGCGACCGAGGAGTACACCCGCACCGAAGGCATCTAGCGGCCACTGTTATCCTTGTCGCGCTAACCATTTGAAGCAAAACCTGTGTTTTAGCAATATAGCTTGACAGCGAAGTGCTTCGCTGTAGAATGCCGCCCCACACAGACGCGGGGTGGAGCAGTCTGGTAGCTCGTCGGGCTCATAACCCGAAGGTCGTTGGTTCAAATCCAGCCCCCGCAACCAATCGGAAACTGCCTGCCACGGATCACCGTGGCAGGCAGTTTTTTTTCGGCCGGCGCGAAGCACAGAATACCTGCGGTGTCGCCCTTGATCAGGATGCCGAGCTTGCCGTCGCCAGGCTCCAGGACGATCCGGTCGTTCGGGGTGCGCAGCGGGTCCGCCGCCGTCGGACGGCCTTCGTCGCTCTGCAGCGCCTCGTAGAGCGCGTTGATCTTCCTGCTGTAGACCTTTCCATATTGGGGTGGAGGAGTGGCGGCGGCTCGTCGGCGACCTCCAACTCACGCTCGAGCGCGACCTTGCGGTCCTCCAGGGCGGTCATCTCGTCCTTCATCGACGCGTGGTACAAGCCGTCCTTGATCGCATCGATGATCTTGCGGATCTGGCGCTCGACCTTTTTGAGCTCGGCTTCTTTGCTCGCGAGCTCGGCCCGCTGCCCAATCCGCCACTCGTTGACGGCTCGGGTGTAGGCTTCACAGAACTCCTCGAACAGCACCGGCTCCATGAGGTGCCCGCGCATGGCTCGCAGCACCCGGTCCTCGAACTCGTCACGCTTGATCGCCAGGCGGTTGTCGCAGGTGCCCTTGTTGCGCGCCGTCGAGCAGTCATAGTGCGTGGCCGAGATCATCGAGCATCCGCCGCCGCATGTCCCGCACTTGATCAGCACGGGGAACAGATAGGGTGGCCGCTTGCGCGCGCCGAGGGCGTTGCCCTCCTGCAACGGCTTGCGCGCCTCGCGGACTGCTTGCTGCTTGGCCTTGACCCATTCCCAGAGCGCGTCATCGACGATCCGCAGATCTGGAACTTCTTGAACGATCCACGCCGATTCCGGATTGAGCCTCGACACGCGCTTGCCGGTGTCGAGGTTCTTGATGTACCGGAGCCGGTTCCAGACCAGCCGGCCCAGGTAGAGCTCGTTGTTGAGAATGCCGCTTCCGCGGCGCCAGTTGCCGTAGATCGTGCTTGGGCTCCAGGCGTTACCGGCAGGCCCGGGAACGCCTTCCGTGTTCAGCTCGTGTGCAATCCGCTTCGGCGACTTTCCGGCGGCATAGTCGCGGAAGACCCGCCGAACGACCTGCGCCTCGGCTTCGTTTATCCGCCGCTCGCCCCGCACGGGCTCGCCGTTGCCGTCGGTCTTCTTCACGACGTCATAACCGTAGCTGTTCCCTCCGCCCGACTTGCCATCTTTGACCCGGCCGCGCAGGACTCGCCGCGTCTTATCAGCGAGGTCCTTGAGGTAGAGCGCGCCCATCGTGCTTTTGAGGCCGATGTCCAGCTCGCTGACGTCGCCCACGAAGAGGGTCACCATCTTCGCGCCGGCGGAGGTCATGCGCTTGTAGACGCCGGCGATGTCCTCCAGGTCGCGGCTGATCCGATCAAGCGACTCCGTGAGAATGACGTTGAACCGCTTGGATTGAGCGTCGGCAAGGAGGATTTGGATACCGGGCCGCAGCAGGCTGGCCCCTGAAATCGCCTGGTCGGAATAGCTCTCGATCACCTGCCATCTCTGGCGCTGCGCGTATTCCCGGCACGGCCGGAACTGGTCCTCGATCGAGTAAATTCGCTGTCGACCGTCTCCTTGAGCATGATGCTCTTGACGATGTCCTCTTCGCTGATGCCGAATTCCTTGGCCTGCTCGGGGATTTCCTTTTCGACCAACGGCGTTTGGACAAAGCCCGGACAGGCAACGTTAGCGCGAGCGTTGTGCTTCGCGCTTTCCGTCGCGACCACCCTCGCCAGCCCGAGAAGGCCATGCTTGGCGGTCACATCAGCTGCCTTGAGCGGCGATGCCTCCTTCGAATGGACCGAGCCGTTATAGACGATCGAGTCGGAGTTGGCCACGTACATGTGCCTGAGGCAAGCTTTCGTGGTCAGGAACGCACCATCGAGATGGACGGCGCGCATCTTTTTCCACTCAGCAAACGGGAACGAGTCGACTGGTTGAACGATTTGGATGCCGGCGTTGTTGACCAGAAAATCAATGCGGCCGTAGGCGCCATGGGCGGCGTCAACGCTCGCGTTTACAGCGGTCTCGTCGCTGACGTCCATCGCGACACCCATGGCGGTCCCGCCAGCAGCGACGATCTCGGCGGCGGCCGCTTCGGCCGCGTCCTTCTTCAAATCGGCGATGACCACCTTGGCGCCTTCCCGGGCGAAGGCATGCGCGATCTCTTTGCCGATGCCGCTCGCCGCCCCGGTAACGATGGCGACCTTGTCTTCGAAACGGCTCATGAAGGGCTAGGGGCGACGTTTCGAGCCAGAGGCGTTGATGAAGAAGAGCAAACCCGCAGAATTCAGGCTCCCACACCGATACCCCTGCGGGTTTGCAATGCCCCCATCGATGCTCAGTGACGAACTCTGGTCGAAGCTGGAAAAGGTTCTGCTTCAGCAAGCCATTTACCACAAGCCGGATCTGCGGATGATGGTCGAGGGAATGCTCTACCGGATGCGCGCAGGCTGCCTCTGGAGAGACGTCAGGGCGCGTATGCGCCCCCCTGTTTACCCAGGAGCGGGTGGCGGCCTCTGCCGGCTGGTTCCTCGATGGCCTGCTGGGCAACCAGCCACGCAAGACCGGCTGGATGCGCGCCGAGGCAGCCGGCGATCCCGGCCCCTGGCGTCAACAGGCCATTCTCGGCCGCGGCCGCGGGGAGGCCGATGCCCTGCACGATCTGGTGCGCGCCTATGTGCTCGAACCTCAAGGCCGTCCTGGTTCTGGACGAGACCGGCTTTCTCAAGCAGGGCCACGCCTCCTGCGGCGTGGCCCGCCAGTACAGCGGGTCGGCCGGCAAGATCGCCAACTGCCAGATCGGTGTCTTCGCGGCCTATGTCCCACGCCATGGCCATGCCTTCATCGACCGAGCCCTCTACCTGCCTGAAGCCTGGACGGATGATCCCTTGCGTATGGCGGCAGCCCCTGTTCCGGAAGGCATGGGTTTCTCGACCAGGCCCCAGTCGGCCCTCCAGATGATCGAGCGAGCCCTGACTGCCCAGGCACCCTTTGCCTGGATTGCCGCTGACACGGTCTATGGCGTAGGCGCCATCGAGACAGCCTTGCGCCGTGCCGGCAAAGGATGTCTGCTGGGCGTCCTCATGCCTTCCACGCCTGGATCGATAGGCCTCCAGTCTCCGCTACAGCCGAGCAGATTGCTCATGATTTGCCGCCTTCTGCCTGGCAACGGCTATCGGCAGGCGAAGGCACTCAGGGACCGCGTCTCATGACTGGGCCGACCTGGAAGCCAGTGAGCATGACCCGACGCGTACCGGGCTAGGGACGCGTGGAGTACTGATCCGTCGCCGGCTGGTCGATGGGGAACTGGCCTATTTCACA